>JAAZCA010000020.1 GCA_012513515.1 Myxococcales bacterium
ACAGGACTCGAACCTGTGACCCCCTGCGTGTAAAGCAGGTGCTCTACCAGCTGAGCTAAGCGCCCCCTTGAAGGGGCGCAATCTGCCAAGAACTCCGGTGAATATCAAGGGAAAATGGGACCGTTCGGTCTATGATTTCATCACACCTTCAGCAGTCAATCGCCCCTGTGAATGGAATTATCGATATCGTCGCCTGGAGGCTCGCTGCCAAAGATGTCCTGCTCGTCGCGATTTTCCTTATTTTTCTCCTGGGATCCCCTCCTCAGCACCGATATTTCAACCACCGCAGGAGACTCATCATCGGCATCATATGCAGGGGCACGACTGAAGCCGCCGCGAGCCTGAAGGGGATCATCTCCTTTATCGGCGACCGAAGCATAAAGCGAAACGGAAGGAAAAATCACAAACGGAGCAACTGCCAAAAATAAAATTTTAAAGCGCATTACAATCCTCCTTTATTCTAAAGTTTTTCATTTGGATAGAGAGCGGCCACCAACCTCAATTTATCTTCATGCAGATGGCGTGGGCGTAAAGCCGTTGAACACTATCTATATTCTGAGCTGCGTGGGCATAACATGTCTCCGATAACAGGTCTACACCCATATATTCGCAAAGAACGTCTCCCCAGCATACGTGGTTATAATACCCAGAACATCCGATCAGAATTTCATCTGACTGACAGGAGGATTCCGCCGTACACCACCATACCCCATTGTCGAGCCAACAATGATCATCACGGCCAGAATCTTCCTGATTTGAAAAAGTTACAAATTTCTTCCTTTTAAACACTGAAATCCCTCCGTCTTCATTTATGTATCTGTAGTCGGCATATCTTTTCGAAACAGCGTCATCCAACGACAAAGCAGCTGCGAGATTCGTAATTCTGTTGTCATCCATATTGAGAGTTCCGCTCATAGAATCCCCGCTTTTGATGAGCCTTTTTGAAACATCCTTTTTCCTCTGTGAAATCTCTTCTTTTAAGGAGAACTGAAAGGCCGAATCCGCGGCCGACCTTGCAGCTACCTCAGATGAAAGCGCCGCGCCGAGAGCTGAAACCTCACCAGTGCGGACTGATTCCTCTCTCGAAATTCTCTCATCGCGCGCCTTTACGGCGAGATCGATATCCTCGAGAGCCCCCTGCAGATTGGAAGAGCTGGAATACGAAAGCCCGCGCTTCACACCTATATTCGAGGCCGCTTCTGGGAAAGCATATGCACTAACGAGCTCATCCTTAAAAAGTATCTCACGATTCCCAATCCTGCCCGTTTCCAGATCGGCTATGAGGGAATCGCTCAAGTCTTTCATCGTTATCGAGCCATCTGATATCTCGGCGCTCCCGATGCTTTCTGGCTCAACTGAATAAGCGGTACCTGCGACGCCGGCGAATGGAACCGTTGCGATTTCCATACGCCCGAGCGGAGCATATCCGCCGACCTCAACATCAAGGTAGAGAGGTGAAGATCCCGACATCATCTCGAATGGAATCCCTCCGGCCCTCCCGCCATCTGGAGACTCGCCATTTCCAACAATAGCGCTAAGCAGCCCCCTAACTATATCCACCTGCTGTGTTTCTTCGTAGATGACATTTCCATCCACATCCACGATCCTGAACGATGCCTCCGCAGGTCCGTCTTCCACGGGGTTGCCACCTTCATCGAAAATACGCGACTGGAAGGCCATTATATCCGGAATCTCACCGGCCTCGGCAGCAGCGCCAAAAAAAACGACCGCGGCAATCAGAACCAAAACCATCTTCATGTTCATGTATCCTCCTGTCATCTGGAAAACTCGACGCGCCTGTTTTTTCTCCATGCCATTTCGCCCGAACCGGCATCGAGCGGCACGCTCTCTCCATACGAAATTATTCCCATCCTATCAGGATCGATCCCCAGCTTTATAATTGCGGCCTTCACCTGGCGCGCCCTAAGATCACCCAGATGTAGATTGAACGCTTCACTTCCCCTACGGTCGCAGTGCCCCTCGATCAAAACGGTGATCGACGGGTTCGATTCGAGGATCGACGCATTTGATTTCACGACCTCCATCTCCGGAGGTGAAATCTCATAACTCCCAACGCTGAAGTGGATTTTTTTGAACTCGCCAGCTTCTTTAAAATCGGGAACCAAATTGGAATTTTTGCGCGGAACTTTTGCGCAGCCGGCAAAAATGACAAAAAAACATGCGGCAATCGCTAATTTGCGCATTCCTCTTCTCCGATCTGATCATCCATTGTGTGTAAGGAGCTGTACCTCTCCAGGCTGCCGCTTATATCCTTGTAAGTCTTTATTAGTTGCTCGCACATGTTCGAGTTCACAAAGCGTGAATTCAGATCCCTGCAGTAAGAAAGTATTACCGCGACCTCCCTGCACATCTTGGCGGCAAAGACCAGAAGCTCGGGTTCGAGCTGATCGCGCGTATTTTTCTCTGGATAGGATGCGATCATGCAAGGAATCTTCTTGACCATGTTCATGAGCCTGAGCTTCGTTTCATCCTCGTCGGCCAAAAACGGGACTACGAACTTGAGCACCATTATCGAGGCCTCATAGCTATTTCCCATCATCTCGTTGACACAAAATTCAGGAAATTTTTCTTCGATTATCATCTCAAAATCCTCCCTGTTTATTTTTCTATGGCGCCAGAGTCATATCCGGCCCCGGAAGGGCGTGGCGACGAGTGCATGTCGTCATTGATTGATGAAAGGCCAGTTTGAGCCAGGTCGATTCCAGAATCTATCGCACTGGAGAGGGGTGAAAAATCGGAAGCAACCAGCGAGGATTCCAATTCGCCGTCGAAAATCGTGTTGCCGAAGACATCCGCTCCGAAGAAGTCGAAATCCGAAACGGAGTAGAAAAGCCCATCGCAGCCGATTACCTCAGAAAATGAGGAAACGGAAAAATCGGCGATGATATTGCCGGCAACGGTTCCACCGCTGGGCGCGCCTGAGCATATGAGTGGATATCTATCGGGAGCAGAACCAGCTGTTATGATGTTATTTACAATCAAGATATCTTCGCCTCTGGATACAAGGGCCTTGGCAAATCCGGAATCGGGATTCGAACCATGTGCCAAAATGGTATTATGAACTATGGATGATTTATCGGATGAGGAGTCTATCCCGCAGGCAAACCTCGCATTCCTCGATTGAATTACGTTGTTTTCAACGACAAGATTTTCGCCTTCAGATTTTATAGCACAACCACCGGAGCCGGGTGCATCTATGCCTCCTGCGGCGATGATTGATTTTGAAATTCTCAAATCACCTCCTGATGAAAAAATCGTAAAATCGTCGGGAGAGGAAAGGTTTCCTGAGATGCTGGACCTGTCTATTGTAGCAGAGCCCCCGCTAACGAGTATCGTCGATGACGCTTTCGAAGGATCGACGACGCTCGAGGCATTTTCAAAATGAAATCCTCCGAGCCAGGCATCGCTGGCAGATATGGCTATTGTCACCGGCAGATCCTTACGGGAGATCACAGTCCTGTATTTTGATTCCAAGCTTCTGAAATCGCGCGATGAAAAAGCCTCCGCTTCATCGCTCAGAAACCCACCATGAAGCGAAACACCATCTGGAAAGATGAGACGCGATGCATCGTATATGCCGGCAGCTACATACACAGGCACCTCCTTGCCGGCAGCGGCTGCGAGGGCGCGACCTATGCTGGCAAAGGGCCTTCGCCTGTCTCCGGCGTTTGAATCGCTCCCGCGCGCAACATCGACGAATATGCCGCTATCATCCGAAAAGACTTTGGGATCGCCGTCATCTAGGTCGCACTCTATCGCCACGCCGTCGGCATCTGCATCGGTATCAAGCTGCGCTGGATTTTTCTTGAAAGGACAATTGTCAATCGCGTTCGGAATGCCGTCGGCATCTATATCATCATCGCATTTATCGCCGATTCCATCCCCATCGGTATCGTCCTGAAAAGTATTAGCAACGCGCGGACAATTGTCATGATCATTGAATATGGAATCTCCATCCATGTCAGAGTCACAAAGATCTCCAACGCCGTCGCCATCGGTATCCAACTGATCTTCATTTACTACGAGAGGACAATTGTCTCTTTTATCCCCTATTCCATCCCCATCGGTATCTGATTTTAAGGGATCACTCCCCATCTTGTGCTCGAGCCCGTCCCCAAGGCCATCGCCATCCGTGTCGGGATTCAAGTGATCGCTGCCGATTCTCTTTTCTACATCATCGGGCAACCCGTCTCCATCGGCATCATCATCGCACGCATCCCCTCTGCCATCGCCATCGGTATCCCTCTGATCGGCATTGCCAACGAGAGGACAGTTATCCTCTCCGTCTCCAACCCCATCACCATCGCTGTCGAAAAGATGTGGGTCGGTTCCAAAGACCAACTCATCATCATTTGAAATGCCGTCTCCATCAATGTCGCCATCTTCGTTGTCGCCGATTCCATCGCCATCGGTATCCATCCATTCAGTAGCGATCGACGGAAACATATCATCGCCATCGAGCCTGCCATCCCCATCGCTGTCGGAAAGCATCGGATCTACCCCGACGATGATCTCCATGATATTTGCCAGCCCATCGGCATCATCGTCCATCATGCAGTCGTACTCTTCTGGACGCGCACCCAAAACATCCTTTGAAGAGAACCGAACCGAAACAGAACAAAGTACCAGTTCGTAATCATCTTCGCCGGAGTGCAAAAATTTTGAAGAGTGAAGCATGAAATCCACCCTGAAAAATGACTCCCTCCCTTCAGCTCCGGGCAGGGGATCCAAATCAAATTTCCACGTCTTTCCTTCGACAACCCCGCGCGAGGGAGCTGAAAGCACTGCCCTTTCCGAAGATTCCAGGTATCCCCTAGCTGTCAGTTTGTCGGCAAAAGCGGAGAGCTCCGCTGGATACTCTGCCATGAAAGAAACAGGATTTTCACCCCCGCCGCCAGAGCATGAAAAAAGCACCAGCGTAGCAATTGCAATAAAAAGAACCGCAGCAAAACTCTTCATCTAAAAACCTCCATTCTGGAATTTCCATCGAAAGGTATTATCGAGGCCGACACATTGGGAGTTGAGGCCGTAAGCCCGACAAGAGGGGCGGGCATCAATCCTCGCCCATCCACGATCCTGATTTCAACTGAGGAATCCAGGCCGGAGATGTCGTCAATGGCGGAAAACCGGTATCTTCCTGGCTCCATGACCGGAGGAGAAACTGCAAACCTCCAGCTGACCTTATCAGCCTGAAAAAGATCATCGGCAGTGGGCTCATCGGATATCGAAAACTCGCCTGCGTTTTGATCATCGATCCGTTGCGCTACAACTCTGACAAAGCTGGAAGGGTCTGCGAGAAGCTTCATCATGAACCTGGTGTTTTCAACAGTACCGCCATCGGCGAGATTCACGAAGATCGGATGATATTTCATTTCAACTTCGACATCGGTTTGGCCATCTCCCACAACCACACCATGTGCAACACCGCTTTTTATTTTGATGCCTCTGGCATTTACAGCTTCAACGGCAACGGTGCGATCGTCGCCTGTAGGAACTTCGTCGATACTCCCTTCCGAGGCATCCCCGTCGAACTTTGCAGTTATGCCACCCTCGATTCCATCACCGTTAATGGTCACGACATATTCATTGGGAAGATAGTCCACGAGCTCCACTTCCGATGGTTCGTGATCCACGATCTTGATCCCGACGGATCCTCCCCCAGAATAATCATTGCCCCCGCCAGCTCCACAGGAAGCAAAAAACATGACCATAAAAATATATGAGATGCCTCGTTTCATCTAAACCTCACATTCACCCGTCCACTGCCGTCCCCGCTACTGCCCATGGATGCGGCAATTCCGCCAGCCACGGCACCAGCGATGACGAGCCCAGCGGCTCCCCAGAACCATGGGGTTAAATAAAATTTCTTCTTTCTATTGATGAGTATCATCGGATCGCCACGTCCCTTGGGATCGGTTACCTTCGATGGATCGGCAAGAGGATCCTCGCGAAGCTGTGCAGATATTTCTTTGGCAAGTCTTGCGAGCGAATCGAATTTCGCGTCATCCTCACCCATGGACTTTAGCATTATAGGACGATGACTGCTTCCGAGCCTAGAATCGAACATTCTGGCATAAAGCGCACGGTTCTTTGCACCTCCCGAACCTCTGAGGATTATCACCTTGTCCGATTTGGACTCCCTTGCAAGGTCGCGCGCCAGTTCAAATTCATCAACCTCGCTCTGCGGCAACGGCCCGCCCCCCTTCGCCCACTTGAGTTTCGCTTTCACTTCGACACTTGCACCATTTATGAGATTTACTTCCTTTACCACCGGATCGTATCTGGCCCCCCTTAGCTCCAGAAAATATTTTCCATCCGGAAGCGGAGATATTCTCATCGGAGTCTGGCCATGGAGCACGCCGTTTACATAAATATCGACAGCTGGCGGTTTTGAATCCACCTCTATCGAACCGCTGCCTGAAACGAAACTTGTCCGAACATCTTCAAAGAGTGCTATCATGCTCGGAGGATACCCCTCCTCGGAAAGCTGAAGCAGCGGATTTATCCTCAAAGCATCTTCGATCGATTTTCGTGCCTCGGCCATCTTACCACGCGCCTTTTCTATGACCGCCTTCGATATCTTCGCATCGAGAAGGATATCCCCAAAGCGCAAAATCCCATCATCCCTCTCATGTATGAATTTTTCGGCCTGCATAAGCCCAGCTATTGCATCCGCATACCTGAATTCAAAATAGTCCTCTTTCGCACGCACCAGCATCCGGGTGGGTTCCGAAGATCGGCTCACCTTTCCCGCATCATGATATTTAGCGAGATCCAGGGCTTTGGCGGGCTCAACCACCTTGTACCCCCAAGACGAGAGAATCTCTGAAAAATCCTCTGCAACCTCCCCGATGAAGGGATCGGAATAGGCATCTTCGCCCGCATAGACAAGGACTCTGGATACGGAGGAAGCTGCATAAAGCACTCTGAAATCCACCGCTAAGATCAGCAGCATCACAATCGATATGATTTTTTGTCCGGCTGAAAAATTCATGCCCGCGCTCCAAGCAATGGACGTACCAAAAAAGCCAGATCCTCCTAAAAAATCGTGAAGCCCATGAAATTCCGACTTAAAAATTTTCTGCACGACGTCGGGGGGGAGCGCATCTTGTGAAGGGAGATGGAACAAATGCCGAACAGTTGTGCATCTGTCCGAACGTCATTTCCGAAATCAACTACCCCTGCATCTCCACACAAATTGCTTGAATTAATCGCTCCCATGAATGAGAATCCCCCATCCAAAGGACTGGGAAATCGCCATGACAAAAAGAATCGACGCGGTGGAAAAGGTTACCGGAAAAGCTATCTACGCCGACGACCTGAAGTTCGACGGAATGTGTTACGCGGTTCCGCTACATTCAAAATATCCCAGCGCTGAAATCGAAGATATAGATATATCGGCCGCGCTGACCTCTGACGGAGTCGTTGATATAATCACGGCCAACGATATTCCTGGAAGCCCCAGGGTCGGAGGGCTGATCCCCGATCACTATGTCATCGCGAAAGACAGGGTGAGGTTTATGGGGGAGGTCGTGGCCGTGGTCGCGGCAGAAAGCCGCAGTCAGGCCTACTCCGCAGCCGACCTGATAAAGGTGAAATACAAGCCGCTCGATCCGGTTTTGGACCCACGAATCGCCGATTCCAAGGGTACCCCAAAAATGCACGATTTCAGGAAGAATAACATTCTCTCCTCATTCAAGGTCAGGCGCGGCAACGTCGAAAGGGGATACAAAAATTCCGCTGACATAGTCGAAGAACACTTCGAAACCTCTTTCATCGAACACTCCTACATGGAGCCGGAATCGTGCGTCGCCATAGCCAACCCGGACGGAACGGTAACCGTGTACGGCGGAATGCAGCATCCATTTTCAACTAGAAGATACGTTGCGCGAGCACTCGGTTTTGAGCTCGCCAGGGTGCAGATAATTCAAACGACCCTCGGAGGCGGATTCGGAGGAAGGGATGACACGATAGCGGTCATCTGCGCCCGCGCTGCGATTCTTGCGCTGAGGGCAAAGAGACCTGTGAAGATCACCTACTCCCGTGAGGAATCGATCCGCGAAAGTTACAAGCGCCACCCGTTCATTATGGATTACAAGGCCGGCATCTCGAAGGATGGAAAATTGCAGTCGATGGACGTCGATATCCTCGCCGATGCCGGTCCCTACTGCGCGGTCACACCATTCGTAATCTGGCGACCAACCGTCCAGTGCACCGGTCCCTACATAGTCCCAAACGTCCGCTGCGACTCGAAGGGAGTTTACACAAACAACACTCCGACCGGCGCAATGCGCGGTTTTGGAACTCCGCAGCAGGTATTCGCCTGCGAGTCCTTCATCGACATATGCGCTGAAAAAGTCGGGATGGATCCTCTGGAGTTCAGAAAAAGAAATTTTTTCCGGCAGAACATCACGACGCACACAGGACAAAAACTCGACAACCACGAGGTTTCAATCAGAGAGGTGACCGACAAGGCGCTCGCCGCGATAAAATGGAAAACCAAATTTCCGAAATGCTCGCGCGGCAAACCGGCAAAAGATGGCTTTCTCCACGGTATTGGCTTCGCCTGCAGTTATCGCGGTGTATCGCTCGGGGCCGAAGGAAACGACTTCTGTTCCGCCATCACCAACATCCAGCCGGATGGATCGATCCTGCTCGAAGTCGGGGTCTCCGAAAACGGACAGGGGCTAAAAACCGCGATGGCGAGCATCCTCGCCGGCGAACTTGGCATCAGGATCGAAAAAATACGATTCATCGACACCGACACAAGTTCAATTCCAGATGGCGGCCCGACGGTAGCATCCAGGGGAACGCTGGTAGGCGGAAACGCGGTTATCGACTCGGCGAACAAAATTAAGAAGATGATGACCCCTGTTTTGAAACACCTCATTGGCGCATCGAAAGGTGGTTATATCTTCGCAAAGGGGAAGATAAAAAACAGAGAAAGCGGCAAAACTATATCATTCGACGATGCAGTCGCCGCCTGCCACGCAAAAAAGATGTACCTTCACTCCCTAGGCCTCTTCTCCGGACCGAAAGTAAGCTGGGATGAGGATGTCGGAAAGGGGAACGCCTATTTCACCTACGTGTACGGATGTCAGGCGTGCGAGCTAACCGTCGATCCATCAAATGGGAAGGTGAGAGTGGAAAAGGCGGTTGCGGCACACGAGGTCGGCAAGGCGATAAACCCGCAGATGGCTGCGGGACAGATATTCGGCGGCATCATGATGGGGCTTGGCTTCGCATTGACGGAAAGCATCGTTCACAAAAATGGCGAGATCCAGAACCTGAATTTCAACAGCTACCGGATACCCAGATCCATCGACGCACCCGAGATGACCGCGATACTCGTCGAAAATCCCGATCCTGCGGGACCATGGGGGGCAAAGTCTCTCGGAGAGCCTACCAACGAACTTATGGGAGCGGCGATTGCCAACGCGATCTATTACGCGACCGGCAAGAGATTCACGAAGACCCCGATAACCGCACAGGAGATACTTCGCGCCATCGGAGGTAAGATATGAAATTAAACGTGAACGGCAAAATCTATTCCATCGATTGCGATCCTGACAGCTCGCTCTTAGATGTTATCCGCGAAAAACTCCGCCTCACCGGAACCAAACGCGGCTGCGACATAGGGGTATGCGGAACTTGCACAGTCTTGATCGATGGCGAAACGAAGCGCGCATGTAAAGTAAAGGTCTCGGAGGTCGTGATCGGCAAATCTGCGACCTTCACAGATTCTCCGAAAATACTCACCATCGAAGGGCTCTCGGATGGAGATGACCTTCATCCTATACAAAGGGCCTTCATAGAATGCGGTGCGGTCCAGTGTGGATTTTGTACGCCCGGGATGATCCTCACGGCCAAGGCGCTTCTCGATAAAAACCCTAAACCGATAAGGGAGGAAATAAGAAAGTCATTTACGCCCAATCTTTGCCGCTGCACCGGATATCAACAGATATTTGAGGCGGTCGAAATGGCCGCAAAGCTGATTTCAAAATAAAGAGGCTTATATACCGGTCAAAGGCCGCATTCTTAAGCCGCGGCCTTCAACGGGGCGAACAGGGAATCCCTGTCAACCTGTCACGGATCTTCTTCACTGAACCATTATCAACCCAGGATTTACAAGGAGGACGATCCCAAGTAGCAGCATGATCAGGCCACCGATGAATTTTATTATCTGGACCTCGCGAACGCTGATGTTGCGCGATTTGAGAAGCACACCAGCAATAGCTATAACGACGATAAGCGGAAGCACGTAAATCAGATTATAATAAAGCAGATAAAGATAGTAGTTCACGCTTCCATCGACATAATTCCCGGTAAGGATTCCCGTATAGATTATAGGGAATCCTGCCGTACAGGGAAGCTCTACAAGCGACGAAAATATCGCGAGGGTGGCTGATGAAATAATCAAAACCGAAACTCCCCCCTCGACCATGATCTTATCCATCTTGCGCATCTTTCTGTAAAGCACCCCCTTGTTGTGATCGTTGATGGTCAGCGAAACGCCCTTCTTGAAAAAGAAAAGTTCCTTGCAGTTGATAATCCCTGCGACTATTGCGATCACCGCCACAGCTATCCTTAAAGGATCTATGAAACCCATGTATTTAAAAACGTTCAGCCATGCTGCCATGAAGAGAAAATAAAAAATGCCAACCACTATTACGAATGTATAACCTACCAAATAAAGCCTGAATCTCGAACTCGACGCAGATACGAGAAAACCAAGGAGCATCGTAAGGACGAAAATATTGCACGGATTGAAGCCATCGACGAGCCCTATGATGAAGGTAAAAAGCGGCAGTGGGAGTTCCATCCCCATTCTTTCCAGGGCATCCATCGGAATATATTTGGCGATGGCAAAAAATGCGGCTACGACCAGAAATGAGATCGCCGCGATCACCCAGTTAACCTTCGCATGATGCATCGTCTCCGACTTCTTGTTCATTTCTTGACTCCTCCTGAAAGTATTTTATCGTATTTGGCTGCATCACCGCCGCCTACGTACGCCTTGCAATCGTAGATAAGCGCTGGAACGTATTGCACGGATATGCCGGCACCGGAAAGAATGTCCTGCCCCTCTTCGGTCGTGGTATCGACGTGCTCGTAGATATCCTGCAGTTTTTTGTCGGCTATTATTTTTTCAACGATAGGAAGGGCCCTTTTGCAATGCGGACAATATTTAGAGGTAATGAAGATCAGTCGCCCATCGAGCTGCCTGAGACTGCAATCGGCGATCTCGCCATCCGTGCCTATGACTATATCCTCAAAGTGATAAGGGTTCTCTTTTACTTCGAAGGACTTTACCTCTTTCGCCTCTCGTTTATCGGAACATGAAAAGACAAAGGAAAGCCCAAAAACGACCGCAATAATTAAAGTAACAGGCATTTTTTTCATATAAATCTCCTTTTTGCGGGCGCAGTCTTACAGATTTCATCAAAAAAATCATCAAAAATCAGAAGGAATCCACATCTAAACGGCTGCCGGCGACGTAGACCCGCTCGATCGCCCTTCCGTCACCGCGGTACATGAGCAGGGATAAAAGCTCGTCAGTATCCATACCTGCAAGGCTGTAGTTGCGATCTATTCCGTTTATATCGAGGATTGAAAAATCGGCATACTTGCCAGGTTGAAAATTTCCAACGTCGGCCTCCATCGACATCACCTTCGCCCCTGCCAAGGTAGCCAGATAAAATGCCTTTTGTGGAGAAATGGAAGAATCGGGCTGAGTATAATCGGCATGCCTCATCTCGATAAAGAGTGACATCGCGGTTCCCGCCCCTACATCGGTCGCAAGCGAATAATCTATTCCAGCAGCCTCTATCCTTGATACGGACATCCTTCCGCTCTTCAAAAAGAAGTTCGAGGTGGGACAATGCGCCACCTTCGTACCAGACTTGCCAAGCCTTCGCATCTCATCGTCGCTAAGATAAATCGCGTGGGCAAGAATGGTCTTTGCACCCAAGACATCCGCATCCTCCATAAATTCAACATAGTCGCGATAATTCGGATGCATCTCCCTCACCTTCGCATTCTCCTCCAGAGTCTCAGCGATGTGGCTCTGGATATAGGCCCCGCTTTGTCTTGCGAGGCGCCCCACTCCCCTCCACAGTTCCATCGAACAGGTCGGGACAAAGCGAGGCGTAAATGCGTACGCAAGACGACCACCAGCTGCACCATGCCACTTCGCACAGAGGCGCTCGCTCGCCGCCAGCGATTCCAAGGTCTTCTCAGCGAGGCCCTTCGGAGAATTGACATCCATCATAACCTTCCCGATGAAGCATCGCGTCCCAGCCGCTGCTGCGGTCTGAAAACAGATGTCGGTAGCCTCCTCATGGACAGTCGAATAAAGCCCCGAACAGGTAATGCCGTTCAATATCTGTTTTTTGAAGAATCTCCTCGAAACATCGCGGGCGATCTTCGGATCGGCAAAGGCAAGCTCCGCCGGAAAAATATATTTCTGAAGCCAATCGAGAAGCGTAGCACCGTGCTTTCCGCGCTCATCAAGCTGCGGGATATGGCTGTGGACATCGATCAACCCAGGGATTATGAGCCTTCCCCGGAGATCTTCCACATTCTGCGCAGAAACGGAGTCAACGGCTCCGCAGTACGATATTCTTCCATCATCCTCCACAACGAGCAGGCCATCCCGGATATCCTCGACGCTATCCGGACCGATGGAGTGCAGAATCCGCCCCCTATATTGCCTCATCGGCATCCTCCGCTGAATTTGAATCCCGTACATCGAATACATCATCGACCGGATCTCCGGCGATTTTGTACGAAGCGCTCGCCCAGTTACCGAGGTCGAGAAGTTTGCACCTGGAGGAACAAAAGGGCCAAAATGCATTCGCATCCTTGGCGATCTTTTTTCCGCAATTCCTGCAGAGATATCCTCTGGTTTCCATATCTGATCTCTCTATCCAATTTGCGGCGTTATGACAAGGGGGAGCAGGTAATCTGCATAATGAAAAAGGGGCTCCCGGAATCCCTCACTAAGCTTCTTTTCCGTCATTCAGATGGGCAGTGTTTGATTGCTACGGTTTTGATGGGGTTCCCCTAAAGGAGACATTGGCGCGTTAACGAGACCGACCGTATTCGGAAGTCAAAAATCAGATCGCTTTCCTGATTTGGAGGCCGACAACGGAGGACATCCAAATCAGCTGAAAGCGACTGATTTGTGACGACGGATAGGGAGGCGAAGTGCGCTTAGTCGACGAAGGGGGAACCCCATCAAAACCGTAGCGAATGTAAGGCCTTATTAAAACTCGTTTGTAGAACTGCTTGATAAGATATTGATTTGTACAGTTTAACTATTGCCATTTCAAACAGCGCTGCTACCTTTCCAGCCGTTCAGGGAGGATTAAACATGGATATCGACGCAAAGGCCATGGAATTAAAAAAAGCCGGAATAGCCTTTTGCATCGCCACCGTCGTCAGAGTCGAGGGCTCTGCCCCGAGGCACGCCGGATCAAAGATGATAGTAGCTGCCGATGGAAATATTTTCGGCACCGTAGGCGGAGGAGGGGTGGAACATCAGGCGATAGAAGATGCAAAATATCTCCTGAAAACGAAAACAGCCGAGTGCGTATCATACGATCTCACCGGGGATGGGATTCAACCCTGCGGGGGAAGGGTCGAGATATTCTTCGAATCGGTGGCACCGTTATCGCACGTTGTAGTATTCGGCGCCGGCCACATAGCGGAAAAACTCTGTCCGATGCTGGTCGAAATGGACTTCGATCTCACTCTAGTCGATGAAAGAAGTGAAAGGCTCTCGCTTTCCACCTTCTCTTCGATAGAAAAGAAATCATCCCTGCTCCCCCTCGATTTTCTCTCATCCTTCCGGTTCGACGACGAAGTGTTCATGATATGTCTGACGCACAAACACATCCATGATGAGGCAATAGTGGAATACTGCCTCGACAAGCCATTCAAATATTTCGGGTTGATCAGCTCTAGAAAAAAGTGGGCCCTTTTCTGCCAGCGCTACCGTGAAAAAGGATTTTCAGACGACCAGATGAGAAGGATCTCAACCCCCATAGGCCTCGATATAGGAGCAGAAACCCCATTTGAGATAGCGGTCGCCATCGCCGCCGAGATAATCCAGTTCAGGACAAAACCGGAGGACTTCAAGGCAAGGGTCGCGAGATTTAAATGAATACCGCACGCAAAAAAATAGCCGGAGTGATCCTCTCCGCCGGAGAATCCAAAAGAATGGGCTTTCCGAAGGCTCTTCTGAAATTAGACGAATCGACGCTGCTCGCGCGCCAGCACGAACTCCTGAATCTCTCCGGATGCGATCCGGTAATAGCTGTCGTCGGATGCAAGGCGGAAGAGATAATGTCGGAGCATCCCCTACTTCCGGTAAAGTGGGTTCAAAATAAAATCTGGCCGAAGGGGCAATTTTCCTCCGCGGCGGCAGGAATATCGGAAGCGCTCTCCGATAATTCGTCCGGTGCTCTCCTCCTCCCCGTAGATGTCGTCGGCATAAACGTGAAAACAATCCGCTCCATTCTCGATGCCGCTTCGCAGATGCCGGCTATCGACGCGATAATTCCTACCTACAAAGGCAGGGGCGGCCACCCTGTGTACCTATCAAAAAAGTTTTGCGAAAACTTGATCGGCTTGGATTTAGATGATGAAGATTCAAGGCTCGATGTTCAGCTGTCACGCTGCGAATCAAAATCCAGAATTGAAACAGAAGATGCTGCGATACTAAAAAACATAAATACACCGGAGGATTTCTCCTCTAGTAGAGATCTATCAACGCGGTCTTGATCTGCTCCTCTCCCCTCAGCTGCGCGGCTACAACTGCCATCTCAGATTTGAATCTTTCAAGATCGGCGCCGGCAAGAGTTATCTCTTTTACCTTGCTTACCTTGAGCGGGTCTATATGTCTGCCGTTTTGCTTGATCGACAGATGAAGATGAGGTCCAGTCGAACGCCCTGTCGTTCCGACGTATCCTATCACATCCTTCTGTCGCACTCGCACACCCGGCTTGACCTGAGGCGCGAATTTTGACAGGTGAAGATAATAGGTTTCGTATCCTTTCGCATGTTTTATCACCACCATGTTGCCGCCGTACTTGTCGTATGTTTTTCTGGTAACAACCCCGCCAGACATCGCCCAGACTGGAGTTCCGGTCGGAGCAGCATAATCAGTGCCATAATGGTGTTTCATCTTATGGGTTACAGGATGCTTTCGCATCCCAAACTTGGATGATATCCGCGTGAACTTCACCGGCGTCTTCAAGAAATTTCTGGCGAGCGAACGCCCCATCTCATCGAAATATCCGCAGTCCCCTGCCGCCGTCTCGAAATAAAATGCGGCCTGTTTCACCACAGCGCCGTCATAATCCATAGCGCTGATCCTGCCATAATTGTAGAGCTCACCATCGACATAGTTCTTCTCGACGAGCATCGTAACAAGATCCCCCTGTCTCGGATCGGAAAAAAAGTCTATGTCCCACGCCATGATATCGACTATCTTTTCCACAAGAGAGGGGAGTTCACCTATAGCGACGAGGTCGCCGTAGATGGAATTCTCAAGCCGAAATTGTATCCTGGAGAGTCTGCGCTCGACATTCACATCCAGCTTTTTTGCCAGGTACTCCCTCTCGATTCGCTTAACCTGAAAGACCTCAACAGGCGATGCGGCATAGACGAATTCAAGGAGCGACATATTATCGTCGAATCCGAATTCCATGAGATTTCCGGGACGGATTTTGGAAAGGTTCCAAATTTTCCCCAGGGAATTCGTTATCGCGTAACCCTGCGACGAGTCTATTCCGAACCTGGCAAATATCGACTGCAACGTGTCGCCGCTCTCAACAGTGTAATCGATCCACTCCAGCTGCGACTTCCCCGTAGGTTCGATCTCGACCAGTTCGGGTCTTCCAAGATATATTATCACCTTCGATATTCCAGTTCCCAAAAAGGCCGCACCAGTAGCTACAAGCGCCAGAAAAAGTATCCTCCAGCCTATTTTTTTCTTCCGATGATGGCCGGTACCTCTCAGCTGTCTTGTGCTCATCATGAAAAACCTCCATTCCACGGAGTCAAACAGGTGTATTTTTCTTGGTCAAGCCTGAAAGAAAATTAGCGAGCATGCTACCGCACACGAATCTGCGATAGTCTTCAGTGGATCTGACGTCATCTATCGGACTGAACTCATCCGTTATCGAAGCCTTTGCGCTGTCTATCACAGGGACCGTCACCGCCCTGCCCCTGAGCAACGCCTCGGTACCGAAGGCCCGAACTGCTGTGGGCGCCACGCTTCCCACCGCTATCGCAATCTCGACTATAGCCCCCCGAGAAACTTCAGCTACGATGCACATCGCAGCCTTGGATATCGCCTGAGCCCTGCGAGTTCCTATCTTGTAAAATTCGCTTCTGAGATCTTTCGAATATCTTCTCGGAAATTTTATCCTTGTGAGAAGCTCATCGGAATTTTTAGCCGTCTTCCTGTACCCCGTAAAAAAATCCACGGCCGAAACCCAGCGAGCACCCTTGACGCTCTCGAGTTTTAACTCCGCACCGTAGGCGAGTACCACAGGCAAGGTATCCCCGGCAGGAGATGCGTTCATTATATTTCCGCCTATCGTCCCGCGATTTTGTATCTGGGCCGCTCCGATAGAAAGGCATGCCTTCGCAAGGGCGGGCAAATGTAAATTTACACCAGCATCAGCAGCAATCGCAGCATGGGTAGCACATGCACCTATCTCTATGAATGTATCATTCGCTGAGATGGTCCTTAGCTCGGCAACTGAAGAGATATCGACAAATCCAGGCGGCGATATGAGCCCCGAACGCCACTGCACGATCAGGTCAGTACCACCCGCAAGAACCGGCATATTCGGATTTGCCGCACTCAGCGCTATCGCCTCAGGCAGGGTAGAAGCCTTGTTATACGCTATGGAACTCACTTCTCTCCCCTCAAAATTTCGGCCGCCTTCATGACCGAATCGATTATCCTTTTGTAACCGGTGCACCTGCAAAGATTGCCCGCCATCGCAATCGCGACCTGATCCCTGTCCGGGTTTGGATTCTTCATCAAAAGGGCGTGGGCGGAAATGAGCATCCCCGGGGTACATATCCCGCACTGCGTGCCAACCTCGTCGATGAAGCATTGTTGTATCGGCGCAAGGTGTTCCGCATCACCGAGCCCTTCGACGGTTAGTATCTCATCCCCGTCCGCAATCTGTCCGAAAAGAACAAGACAGGAATTTACGACCTCTCCGTTGATTATGACGCTGCAGGCGCCGCATTCTCCCTCGCCGCATCCTTCTTTGGTGCCCATCAGTTCCAGATCGAACCTGAGAACATCGAGCAACCTGCGTTCTGGAGGAGCCAACACCTCGATATGGTTGCTATTTACAGAAATTTTTTTCGACACCTTCTCCGCCACAAAACCTCCAGTCACAAATCCCCTGTTTTCTATGCCAAGCATCGTAGAGCTTTTCCGGAGTAACGGGAAGTTCGGTAATTCTTATACCCGTCGCATCCGCTATCGCGTTGACTATCGCCGGAGCCGCTCCGTCCATCGGCATCTCACCGATGCCTTTGGCCCCCACCGGGCCGTGCTCATAAGGCTTTTCCACTATAAACGTTTTGAACTCCGGAACATCCAAAGCAGTGGGTATAATGTAATTCTGAAACCTGTTGGTGACAAAGCGACCATCCTTCACGATATGATTTTCCAGAATAGCGTAGCCAAGAGCCTGAAGGGTCCCCCCCTCTATCTGCCCCTCCACCATCGCCGGATTTATAGCCTTGCCTACGTCATGAAACAGCCACATTCGATCGACCTTGATTTCGAAGGTGGACATATCGATCTCCACCTCCGCCACGTCGCAGGCCCATGAGTAAGTCGGATACGCATCACCTAAGTGTTCTTTTTCATTCCAGGATATCCCCGGAGGAAGATCGTACATCTCTACAAATTCACGTGGTCCAAACTCTTTATGATAAGCGGATACGGCATCTTTTATCCTCATCACATTCTCGTCGCCGAATACTATCTGATCGCCCGAAAATTCCAGATCCGAAGCTGCGACGCCCAGTTTTTTTGAGACGAATTCAATTATAGATGACTTAACCGATGCCGCGCATTTTTTCATGACCATCCCCATGATCATCGTCGTGCGCGAAGCGACGGTGGGACCGCTGTTTGGAACAAGCGAGGTATCGGGAGTCTCTATCGAAATCAAATCCAGATCGATGCCGAGAAAATCCGCAGCCATCTGGGGAATCACGGTGTGTGAACCCTGCCCCATCTCGGTGCAAGCGGTAAGAACCGCCAGCCTTCCATCGGCCTCAACACGGAGTCCGGCCTTCGCCTTTATCTTAGCCTCTCCGGAGCCGGTAAATGCCGCACCATGAAAAAAGAGAGAGATGCCTACGCCCTTTCTGATATTTCCGCTCTGTTTGGAATTTAGAGATATCTGTTTTTCAATGCCGGACTTTTCAATCGCCTGCATAAGTACATCTTCGCAGGCAATGCTCGAATCGAGTTTCTGCCCTGTCGCGGTCAGGTCCCCCTCCTTTAGATAATTTTTCTTACGCAGTTCCACCGGAGAGATGCCTAGTTTTTCAGCGACGAGATCCATGTGCGCCTCGCATGCAAAGCAGGTCTGCGGAACGCCGAACCCTCTGAAGGCGCCGTTCGGAGTCATGTTCGTGGCATACGCGGTTCCGACGACGCTGATATTATCGCATCTGTACGGACCGGCAGCATGGATGATTCCACGCGACAAGACGACAGGAGTGAGAGTTAGGTAGGCTCCGGCATCCATCTCGACGACGATATCCATCGCAGTGATCTTGCCGTTTTTCTTCACGCCAGTTTTATGCCTTATGCGGGCGGGGTGCCTCTTCGTCGTAACCTCAGTATCCTCCGCCCTATCATATATCATCTTGATCGGACAGCGGGCCTTTCGTGCCAAAAGCAGGCAATATCCAGCCAAAAGCGAGGGATAATCCTCTTTGCCACCAAACGCTCCTCCGACGGTGGCCTGCCGTATTGAAAATTTTTCCTCAGGCATCCCCATCATCACGGAAACGGATTTCGAAATATAGTAAGGGCACTGCATCGAACCGATAACATCGAAGCCGCCATCCTCTCGCGGGGATGCGATAATGCCATTTGGCTCGATGTACATGTGCTCCTGGTGGCCAACCGCGTACACTCCCTCCACGATCTGATCGGCCTGCGCAAAACCCTTATCGATATTCCCCTTGGAAATAGTAAAGTGTGACATCACGTTGTCATCATTCCTGATCTTCGTCGCAGCGGACCTGGAATCCTCTATTGAAAGAACGCTGGGAAGGTCTTCGTAGGTAACGCGAACCATCTTTCTCGCCTCTTCGACGAGCTCACGCGTCGGCGCAGCTACAAGGGCTATCCCCTCGCCAACGTATTTGGTAACGGAGTCGGCCAGAAGAGGCATGTCCTCCTCTATGATCGTAATGCAGTTCTTGCCGGGGATATCCGCTGCGGTGGCAACTACTACGCTGGGCCAGTCGAACGACTCGTCAAATTCTATTTTGGATATTTTAGCATGAGGGCGCTGCGATCTCACGACCGAGCCGAACCACATGCCGGGAAGCCTTATGTCATCAACGTACCGCGCGGAACCAGTGACCTTGCCTACTCCATCCCTGCGTGGCACGTTTGCGCCGCTTTGAGCCATATGGCATATCTAACATCACGATCGATAAAATCAATCAATGAATGAAGGGGAAATGATGGATTGTGATGAGAAAACTGTCCTTGAAATGTTCAGACATCAAATGCATGACTTTCAAAAGAAGTTCTTCCCTATCTTTCATAGAGTTCCTTTCACGAATTTTATGAACTTAGGGTTTTTATATTTTTGAGATAGCCAATTATTTTCTTCCTATCGAGGCGATCCACGTCCACGTCGTTCAAGGAATCGATGATAAAGCTCGCTACCTTCGTATGAAAATATAAAAGGTCTATGTAGCATTTTCCGGGTCGGCGACATTGGCGCAATTGCCCCCTGAAAAAACCAAAGAAAAGCTTCTTAGATATCGAATACTACTTGATCTCTCCAAACGGAGTGGAAAAGCTCTTTTCCCTGCCAGTATGAACGACTGAGAGCGCCCTTACCGGAACCGCTCCTACCTTGCCGTAGAAGGCCGGGGCCAAATTCATGGAAACATATGATCGCTCATCTATACGCATCGCAAGAACGAATAGATCGTAATCTTTTGTCACATAAATCCCCTTTTGAACGGACACTATTACACCCGAATCGACGAGCCTTTTTATTACCCGTTGATTGAGAAGGGCTCTGCCACCTGAAATTATGCCCGCGAGCTCGGAGAAGGAGAATAACCTGGAAATCTTCCACCTTCCGTCATATTTCACAAAAAAGCCCCTAAAGGGGGCTTTTTTCTTGAGCGGGTGATGGGAATCGAACCCACGTATGAAGCTTGGGAAGCTTCCATTCTGCCACTGAATTACACCCGCAAGAGGTGCCCGCGCCTATAACATCTGCATCCTTGCCATGCAAGCGCAAATAAGGCAGCCTACGGCAATAAACCATATGGCCCCCTACCCCATAAAATTCATGCCGCAATTAAAAGAGCTCCCGTGGGGAGGTGAAAAACTTGCAGGCTTCGGAAAGAGCCTTCCGGCAGGCAAAAAAATAGGGGAATCGTGGGAGCTCTCAGGAATTCCATCCTCCCCTTCCGTGGCGGCAAACGGTCATCTAGCGGGCATACCATTAGATGAAATCGTCTCAGGGAAAAGATCGTGGTTTGGTGGAAAAAAACGCCTGCCACTCCTGGTGAAACTCATAGATGCCAGCGAAAATCTTTCGGTTCAGCTCCATCCAGACGATCGCATGGCCAAAAAACTCGGCCTACCCAGCGGAAAGACCGAATGCTGGTACGTTCTCCACGCCGAACCCGGGACGCGCATAATACGCGGATTCAAAGATGGCGTCGATGCGACAAGCCTCTCTCAAGCCATCGCATCGGGAAAAATAGAAGACTCTCTATTATCGGTTCCTGTCCGAACCGGAGACGTAATACCGGTGCCGGCTGGAACCGTCCACGCGCTAGGAAAGGGAATCGTAGCCTACGAACTTCAGCAGAGCTGCGATGTAACATACCGCCTCTTCGACTGGAACAGGAGCAACCCTAAAAGGGAACTCCACATAGAAGAGGGAATAAAATCCGTTAATTTTTCCTCCCTGCTTCCTGAAATAACGAATCGGGGTCAGGGCAGCTCATGCAAAGTCTATTCCTGTGAACACTTCTCTCTCGAAAAGATATCTCTATCCGAAAAATCCGCAGGGTTTAAGGGGCATACCGGCTGGGCTGCAGCCACTGTGATTTCAGGATCGGCCTCCATCGAATACGATTCCTGGCGGATGGAAATCGTCATGGGCGATACGATCCTGCTGCCGGAAGGGCTCAATTATAAAATAAAGCCATCACGGGGAGAATGTAAATTTCTTCTAGCCTACGCGAATTAACGGGGTATATTCGCCGCCATGAACTCTAAAATAAAATCCAGAAGCCGGGCGTTTCGCAAAATCGAAAGAGAGTTTCATCTATCTAACGACGACATCGCAAAAATAATATCATCCTTTCATGATGAAATGAAAGCCGGACTCGCCGGGGAAAAAAGCGACCTCAAGATGCTTCCAGCGTTCACCGACGCCCCGTCTGGCAAGGAAAATGGCACCTTCCTCGCGCTTGATATCGGCGGGACGAACCTTCGCGTCATAGAGGCAAGCCTATCGGGAGATGGATCGTTGAAGGTTCTACGCTCATCTAAAACCAGAATACCGCACACACTCATGAAGGGCAGCGGAATCGAATTGTTCGATTTCATAGCCTCACACATAGCAAAATTTCTGCACACGAAAAAATCCGGCAAATTTAAACTTGGATTCACCTTCTCCTTCCCTGTGGAACAAAAAAGTCTCACAAGCGGCCTCCTCATAACGTGGACCAAAGGGTTTACCGCATCCGGCGTCGTCGGCAAGGATGTAACTAAACTCCTTCAAATGGCGCTCAGGCGCGCAGGGCTCGGCTTCATTGAAATCGCTGCCCTGGCTAACGACACTGTAGGAACCCTTGCGGCCTGCGCCTACTCCTGCCGGACATGCGATATCGGCGCCATATTCGGAACGGGGACCAACGCATGTTACCTGGAAAAACTTTCTAAAATAAAAAAAGTCGGCGGCGCAAAAGGACGCGGCAGGATGATCATAAATATCGAGTGGGGAAATTTCTCCAAGCTTCCGCGAAACGAGTTCGATATTTTAATAGACGACAGGTCCAATAATCCGGGCAGGCAGGTGATGGAAAAGATGATCTCCGGAATGTATCTCGGAGAACTGGCGAGAATGGCCATCAGGAAACTCTACGACATTGGAGAGATCGAGCTGGGGAAATCCTCCCTCAGGCGCACCGGCGGGCTTCATACATCGCAGCTCTCCGCGTTGGAAACGGCAAAGGGTAAAAAATATTCCGAAATAATTGAAAAGACCGGCCTCTCTGGAATCAGTGAGGAGGACCTCACGGTGGTTGCAGCGATATCGCGAGCCGTTGTTATCAGAGCAGCGAAGATAAGCGCCGCATGCCTCGCGGCGGTCATCATGAAGATGGATCCAAGAATAGCGCGAAAGCACACGATAGCAGTTGATGGCGCACTCTATGAAAATCATCCCGGTTTTTCAAGGACGCTCAGAAATTCCATGAAAACCCTCCTTGGAAAAAATTCCGGCAACGTAAGAATACGCAAAACCGCCGATGGCTCCGGAATCGGCGTCGCAGTGATAGCGGCGGCTAGCCATAGATGGACACATTAGAGGAGGAAAAAATCATCAGAGAAAAAATTTTTACAGAGTAAGAAATTATTGAAGAAGCACCCGACCTATGAGTCATATCATGAAGCAACCGACGAGCAGATCGCTTACAAAGAAGCCTTCGCGAAACGAGAATTGAAGAAGCCACGTTCAGATTTGTCGGCGACCGGGATCGGAAATTTTTAATGCCTCATCGACAGTATAGAGTATCTTTTCCTTACCCGCATCCTTGTTCAAATGGATCACCGCGCCTACCTTTTTGCTGAGCTCCATCATCTCGGGTGATTTGAGGGATGAAAAGACTATGATGGGGGTGTTCTCGAATTTTCTATCCATACTTATAAGCTTGGCGGTCGTGTGGCCATCTATCCCGGGCATCTGTATGTCCATGAATATAAGATCCGGCTTTTCTTTTCTAAGCTCGGCTATCGCCTCGGCG
The DNA here is from genome assembly GCA_012513515.1 of Myxococcales bacterium. Lineage (NCBI taxonomy): Bacteria > Pseudomonadati > Myxococcota > Myxococcia > Myxococcales > Myxococcales bacterium. The sequence goes on from JAAZCA010000020.1 coordinate 23,317, forward strand.
CCATTGTACGCGGCCTTCACCTCATGCCCCGCCGAAGTGAGCACATCGGTGAGCATGGCGACTATCAGTTTGCTATCATCGACAACCAGTATCTTGGCCATATAACCTCCCAGCAAGGTTACTCCAGCTAGCACGTTCACTCAACATTTTCAACAACTCGCTACCTAGCGAAAATATCCGAAGGCCTTTGCAAGCCCCCTCCTCTGCGACCTGACATACATGTAATCCCCCAAAAGCTCGGTCATCGAAGCCTGATAATTTCTGGAAACGGCGAGGTCGAATGAAAACTCCTGAGATGTCTTGTAAATCATTCTCAACTCGTTGACTCCGAAACCGGCAGCTACGAGGGCACCGGCAGAGACTATCGCGAGGGGAGACCCGGAAAATATGGCGGCGGCAAGTGCGACAAAGGAGAGCTGGCTCACCTTGTAGATGGCGGATCTCTTCATCAAAGCCTTCTTGGAATGCCGCCTCCCTATCAAGTCTGAAAACATTGCACGAAGATCACTTTCCACCGCGGCAAGCCCATCGTCCGCGTCCATGAAGGTGAGAAGCCCGCATCTCACGATATCGCGGTAATCTATGGATCGCGAAAGAAGATTGTGAGATTTGAAATGATCGTAGGGAATCGATTGTGATGCCATGGAAGCAAAACTGGCGCCGAAATAGCGGGAAGCCGCCTTGAGAAACACACCCCTCGATCTCAAAAATTTATCCGCCGAATCTTCCGAGACAATCCTAGCCTCGGAAAAGGTTCCCTGAAAGCCCCCTCTTTCGGCTATCTGATACATCGCCGAAGTACTCACTCCATACTGATCGGGGGAGACGGGCATGACCGCGCGCGATGCTAGCAAAAGCTGATTTCCTATCAGCGATGCGCCAAGGGCATCGGCACGAGGCCCAATGAACTTTGGGGCGATAGCTGACAGCATCATCCCGCCCTTCCGCTTCTCGCATCAAGAGGCCGTTTTTTCGAACCGGCGCCTAAGCCTCTTACATTATAGTCGCAAAGATTTGATACCGGACATCTGCCGCACTCAGGATTTCGGGCGTGGCATATAACCCTGCCATGGGTGATCAGCCAGAAATGGGCCTCCGCCAGCTTTTTCTCCGGTATCGCCGAAATGAGTTTTTTCTCGACCTCTTCCGGGGTCTTGCCGACGCCGATGCCGATTCTGTTTGCCACCCGAAAGACGTGGGTATCCACCGGCATCGCAGCCTTACCGAAGGATTTTATAAGCACGACATTGGCCGTTTTTCTTCCGACGCCGGGAAGAACGATGAGTTCGCAGAGGTCGGACGGAACTACTCCTCCGAAGCGCTCGATGAGAACCCTGGCGGCAGCTACTATATTCCTGGCCTTGGATTTATACAGGCCGACCGATTTTATCACCTTCTCCACGTCTGAAATTTTCGCCCGGGCCAATTTTTCGGGGGTTGGATATCTGCGGAAAAGAGCGGGAGTCACCCTGTCGACCTGATCATCGGTGGACTGCGCGGAAAGGGCCGTGGAGATGACGGTCTGAAAGGGATCGCTGCGTTTTTTCAAAATATCGCAGGAGCGGGCATAGGCTCTTCCCAAAATGGCGACCGCTTTTTTAATGTCATCTTTGCGCATGGGCATATTTCAATCTAGACGATGTAGCTTCTCGCAAACCAGTCCATCAACAAATTTGAGGCCGCGTGAAAAAGAACGGGAGCGGTTATCGCACCTGTCCTCTCCCTCAAGTATCCGAATACGAGGGCTGGAAAGAATATGGCGAAATGCCACCATCTATAATAGACGACCGAATGCGCGAAGGCAAATACAAGCGCCGTGATAAGCCATCCCCAGCCCAGCCTTGTACCAAAGACATTCCATCTGCGCTGCGTGACGAGGTTGATCGTGGACTGGAAATATCCCCTGAAATAAAATTCCTCAGGAAGCGCAACTATAAGTATTTGAAACATCGCCGCGCTCCAGAAGTCTGAAAATCCAGCCGCGCTGAAACTGGAGTATCCGCCCACCGTTAGCTGCCAGAAATGCGCCGCCATAAGATACGGAGGGAAGACGATTAGCGCCACTATTAAAAACGTGTGGATGGACTTAAGGTAAGAAACAAATCCGTCGTCGAGAAAGTCTATCCTCCTTCGCCTGTTCCATATGACAGCCACAGGCCCGTAGAGAAACAGGACGGCGATGGCCACGGGCAAAATTTTGCCGATGAAATCCACCCCCTTGGCCATGAACAAAAGGCGCGACATGACGAGCAAGGCGATAGTGACAACGGAAAGCTCCGCCGCACATCTGGCCCTGGTATAAGGCTTTGGAGCCTCTAGCCCCGAATCCGGAGATTTTGACGTTTGGAGAGGATTTTCCACAGAATTACGCCTCCGATGAATGATATTAGCATCGCTATCTGGCCCGTTGATACAGCACCATCAAACCACATGCCGCGATCAGCGTCGCCCCTTGTGAATTCTATGATGAATCTGGAGATTCCGTAATAGATGAAAAAGGCTGATATTATCTCTCCGTAGAATTTTCTCCTGTGATACAGGAAAAAGAAAACGCCCCACATTACTATCGCGTTGATCATGAAATAAATCTGCGACGCATGAAGGTGGACCCCGGCATATCCAAAGGCCGCAGGAACGGATGCAGGGTTGTTAAACGTGAGATGAAAGAAAAAATCGGTTGGCTTTCCGTAGCAGCACCCTACGCATACGCATCCGACGCGCACAAAGAAGATGATGATCGGAACTCCCATCGCGGCGAGATCCATGTATCTCCACGTTGAAAGATTGCGCTTCCAAAAATACACGAGCCACGCAGCTATGGTGAACATATATGCGCCGATCGAAACATACCCGCCCTGCCAGAAATAGAATACGCGAATCGGTTTTTCCAGATAGTACATCGGGCTTTCCACGACTATGTGAAAGACACGCGCGCCTATCACAGAGGCGATGATGGCTATTATGCCCATATCGAGAAGGGCCACCTGATCGGATCCCTCGCGTTTGGCCCACCAGGACGAAAAAAATGTGGCCGCGAGAGCGCCGATCATCACCATGAAGAAAAAAGATGGAACGCGGATATCGCCAATAGTAAATAAGAAGGGTCTCATGTCGGATTACCGCCCTTTCTAAAAATCATGATTATCAGCATGAACATCGCCACGGTTATCGCGCTGTCCGCAACGTTGAAGGCAGGCCATTCCAGCGGGAAATCGAAACTTCTTCCGAACAGCGAAAAACTGGCGTGCGCGTCGCCCGCTCTGAATGAAAGAAAATCCACGACGGAGCCGCGTGCGGCGCGGTCTATTATGTTTCCTACCATCCCGCCGAAGATCAGCGACAAGGTGACCGTCATGTAAATATCGTCATCGCGCAGCGACCTCAGATAGAGAACCACTATCGCAGCAGCGGCCGCAGCTATCACAAAAAAGATGGGATTTCTGACGGCATCCGAAAGCCCTGAAAAGATGCCGAAGGCGGCCCCCGTATTTCGGAAATGCACGAGATCGAAAATTCCGCCGATCACGGGAATCCTTTCGCCGTAAAAGAGGGTCCCGGCGACCAGCCACTTAGTGATCTGGTCGAGCATCACGAGGATAGAAACGATGGCGGAAAATAATATATATTTTTTCTTCATCTGTGAAATGTCCAGTTTCTTACTTCAAGTTTTGACTTCAGGAGGAAAGGACCCCGGCGCATCTTGCGCATATCGTCGGATGCTCCGTGTTTTTGCCTACGCTCTCGGAATACTTCCAGCAACGCTCGCACTTTTCGCCGTCCGCCTTGGAAACCGAAACCGCGAAACCCTTGTTATCCTCGCTTTGCACGAGATACGCCCCTTCCGCCTTTCCGAACTTGGCGCCGGATACCAGAAACAGATCGGCGAGATCCCCACCGAAGCTTTCCAGAAAAGACCTGGCATCGGCATCGCACTCGATCGTTACGGATGCGGCAAGCGAGTTCCCTATGAATTTCTCCGCACGGGCCTTCTCGAGGGCCTTCATCACATCCTGTCGCAGCGACATGAATTTTGAAAAACGTTCGAGTATCTGGGAATCGAACTGCGGCTTCGCAGGCATCTCGGAAACGAAGACGCTGCCTGAAGAGCCGGCGAGCTTCGGCATGATTTCCCAGATCTCCTCGGCGGTAAATGAGAATATCGGAGCCATCAGCCTTACCATCGAATCGAGTATTTTCCAGAGAACAGTCTGGGCCGATCTGCGAAGTTCTCCATCTTTTTTCTCGGCATACAGGCGATCCTTCAGGACGTCTAGGTAGAAAGAGGACATCTCGACGGTACAAAATCTGTTAAGGGTATGGAATATCGCATGAGACTCGAAGTTTTCGTAGGCCGCAAGCATCTTCGAGGTAAGCTTACCGAGTTCCGCGATCGCGTACCTGTCGATCTCTGGCATGCGATCCTCCGGGACCATATCGACGTTGGGATCAAAATCATTGATATTGCCAAGGATATAGCGGGCGGTATTCCTGATTTTTCTGTACGCCTCGACGCAGCGGTTGAGAATCTCATTGGAAAATCTTATATCGTCCCTGTAATCCTCGGCGGAAACCCAGAGCCTTAGTATCTCCGCCCCATGCTGATTGATCAGTTTTTCGGGTGGGACATAGTTCTTTGCAGATTTGGAATATTTCTTCCCATCGCCGTCTACCACGAATCCATGTGTGAGCACCCTTTTGTACGGCGCCCGTCCTCTCGTCCCTATCGAGGTAAGCAGCGAGGTGTGAAACCACCCTCTGTGCTGGTCGCTCCCCTCGAGATAAAGATCGGCCTGCTGCTCTATCCCTTCGCGACTCTCGAGGACAGCCGAATAGGAAACCCCCGAGTCGAACCAGACGTCGAGGATATCCGGCTCTTTGCCAAACTTTTCCTTCTCGCCGCAGACTGGACATTTGAAACCCTTCGGTTTGAAATCGGACGCGTCGTGTGAAAACCACGCATCGGCCCCCTCTTTTTCGAAAAACTTAACGGCGTTGTCCACGAGATCGGGAGTGGTGTGTGAAGCCCCGCAGGATTTGCAAACGAGGGCTATCACCGGCACACCCCAAAGCCTCTGTCTGGATATACACCAATCAGGCCTCGCCTCTATCATGCCTGTAATACGCTGTTCCCCCCAAGGAGGAATCCACTTAACCTGTTTGATAGCTTCAAGGGCCTTCTTGCGAAGCTCGGTTTTTTCCATCGATATAAACCACTGATCGGTTACCCTGAAGACTATCGGTTTTTTGCATCGCCAGCAGTGTGGATATGAATGGCTGATCGCATGAGTATGAACGAGTGCGTTCACTTCGCGCAGCTTCTCTATGACAAGCTTGTTCGCATCCTCGACAAAGACCCCCTCGAGCCACGGAAGCCTCGACTCCTTGGTAAAGCGTCCGGCATCGTCTATAGGCGCTAAAATATCGAGGCCGTACTTCTGACCGATATCGAAATCTTCCTGCCCATGTCCTGGCGCAGTGTGAACCGCGCCGGTTCCGGCCTCGAGAGTGACATGTTCACCGAGTATGATGAGCGAATCGCGATCGATGAGCGGATGACGGCAGCTCTTGTGCTCAAGTTCCTGCGGTGAAGGTTTGCCCACTACTGTAGAATAGGAACGCCCTATCGATTCCATCACGGAATCCAGCAGCCCTTCGGCCATGATCCAGACCTCATCGTCGACCTTGACGGCTACATAAGGTAGCTCAGCGTTCAGAGCGATTGCGAGGTTCGCCGGGATAGTCCATGGCGTCGTCGTCCAGATGACGAGAGATATCTCCTCGTCTCCAAGCCCCCATTCCTTCCTTAACTTCTTGTCATCGTTGAGCTTGAACTTAACGTAGATTGAAGGAGAGGAATGATCAGCATATTCCACTTCCGCTTCAGCCAGCGCCGTCTTGCAGCACGCGCACCAGTAGATCGGCCTCTTTCCCTTATAGAGGGAACCGTTTTTCACAAACTTGCCGAACTCGCGCGCAATCGTGGCCTCGTAATCGTAGGACATCGTGAGGTAGGGGCGATCCCAGTCGGCAAAGACGCCGAGCCTCTGGAATTCGGAGCGCTGGATGCCGACGAATTCCTCGGCGTGCGCCCTGCATGCCTTCCTCACATCGACCGGGTCCATCGTGTGCTTCTTGGGGCCTAGCTTCTTCTCGACGCCCAGCTCGATAGGCAAACCGTGGCAATCCCACCCCGGTATGAACGCGCATTGGGCACCGGTCATGTTCTTGTACTTGACCACTATATCCTTGAGGATCTTGTTCAGGATCGTGCCGAGATGCAGATGCCCGTTGGCGTACGGAGGGCCGTCGTGCATGACGTACGTCTCGCGCCCGCGATTTTTATCTATCATCCTCTGATAGATTTTCTGTTCATCCCATTTTTTGAGTTGAACCGGCTCGCGTTCGGCGAGATTGCCCTTCATCGGAAAATCTGTTTTAGGGAGATTTAAGGTATCCTTGTAATTCTTTTCCATTTAGATTTCCTATTCTACTCGTTGACAAGGCCCAGGTTGGTAACGTCAGGAGGGCTTTTCCTCAGATAATTTCCAACCAAGTCCAAAAGTTTTTTCTCCTCGATGCCGGAACTGTGCTGATTTGCGACTATTCCCTTCAACCTCGTGCCGGCCTTGACTTTGGTCCTGCCCCCTTCCGAAACGACCTGGACCTCCATCTGATAATAAGAATTCGTAACGCCGTATTCCTTGCGATCGAAGAGGAGCATGTAATGTGAGTCGGAGGTCGTCGGCATCCAGGTCGATGTGATAACACCGGCCGAAAGGTTTTCCTCGTTGACCGTATAATCGAGATCCCTGAATGCGGCCCTCACGGCGTAGTAGATATCGTTGGGCACGGCCGCATAGTCGCGGCTTAAGTATTTTACATCGGGGTTTATTGTCGAAGAGACCATCGGCTTTGAACAGGCCGCGACCGATGAAAGGACAAGTATCAAAAAAACGGCTGCTATTTTACGCATCAAATCCCCCTATTTATCGAGGCCGCCCTGCGCCACAGCTTCAAATACATTAAGACTCCGAGCATGAACAGGGCTATCGATATCGCCTGCGATGTCGATAGCCACGGATCTATGAGAAATCCTCTCACTTGGTCTCCCCGGAAAAGTTCGTTCACATATCGCAGTATCGCATAGAGAATTATGTAAACCGATATCAGCTGCCCATCGAACTTTTTGAACTTCCTGACCAGCATAAGCAGACAGAATATGACGATCTCCCCAAAGCTTTCAAACAACTGGGTCGGGAAGAGCTCTATCCCAGGAGGGGCGAAGGAACCGACGCCATCCGGAAAGGTGATGCCATACCACGCAGCATGGGAAAGCTCTTTCCCATAGCAGCATCCAGCCATCAGGCACCCTATTCTGCCCACCGCATGACCGATGGCTATCGCCGGAGCAAAGATGTCGATGGTAAGAAGAACTGGAAGCTTATGTTTCCTTATAAAAAAGAAGGATACGATTACGCTGGAGATCAACCCCCCATAGAAGACCAGGCCTCCGCGCCACATCTTGAGTATCACGAGCGGGTCTGCAAGAAATTCAGAGCGCTGACTTATCGCAACGTAAAATACCCGCGACCCCACTATTCCAGCTATTATTACGTAGAAAATTAGGTCGAGCATCTTCGACGGCTCAACCCCCACCCGTTTGCTCTCACGCACGATCCATAAAATTCCCAAAACGAAACCGAGCGCGACCATTACGCCGTAGGTATGGATGGTGAGCCCACCGAATATCGGAATCTTGATTAAAACCGGATGCATAGGGGGTTTTCTATAGGTAAGCGCCCCCAAAAAGTAAAGTTAAATTAGGGGTTTGCCCGGCATAAAATAGAGAGAGGCGGCACTATGCCGCCTCTCTACGGGCCTGGGAAAAGGAGCCCTTACTGGGTTCTTATCATAACTGCGAAGGTTCCATTGCTGTTTCCCTGTATCTGCAACTCTGAAGGGAAGTCGCTAAGTTCGTAGAACTTCATGGCAGAGGCATCCATCGTCACCGTGTGATATCCGAAGTACGGGTTGAGGTTTATTCCCTCGAGCATGGTCCCTCGGTTATCCTGGGCATCGCACATCAGGCAAACCCCTTCGAAATTTCCAGTCCGTGAATTTCTAACGCGTTCCCTGTAGGTGTACCTGCTATCCCTGCTTATCCCTCTGTCTGTCATCCCAAGCGCGATAGTCCATCGCGCCATCATCTCTGAAAATGTGTCCATCTCGGCCGGGCCGTTGAAGGCGGTTTCCAGATTCGCCACGCCCCTGGAGCTCGTCTTTGTAAGTCTGCCCAGGAAGGCGTCCCCGTCTGAGGCCTGTTCATACAGGTAGCGAACGAAGAGGTATGCGGCGCCGCGCTCCATCAGGTTTGGCGATCCCTGCGTAACCACGCCGTATGACGAAGGGCTGCTGAGAAACATCGCATAGCGCGAGGGGTTCTCGACTCCGTAGCCGAAGTAGTCTTCCATGAAGTGGGACATCCCCTCATTCAGCCAGTTTTCCTCGGCCGTGCCGCCAGCGACCATGACATGCTGATTGTAGCTTATCGCATGCTGGAACTCGTGGGGAAGAACCGCCGGAAGAAGGTTGCTCATGGCGAATGACTTGGATATCGAAACTCCGTATTTGCCGCTCGGATCGGGCACCATCGTGTAGATTACCTCTCTCTCGTTGGAAACCTGATTGGAGGAGCTGCGCGCGTAAAGGTCGCCGGCGAAGAAGTAACCGGTGATGATTCCGCCGCCGAGAGCCCCAAGCCTGTTGACCTGGGCGGTCATTAGAACGTGAAGTTTTCCGTCTCCATCGACGTCGGAGGAATCTCCGAGGAGATCCTGTTCCTCCCCTGCTATCCTGTCGAAGTTTTCACAGAGCTCATCGATATCCGCATCCGAGAGATCATCTTCGGAGACATCTTCGTCGACGAAGAAAATCACGTTTGAACCGACGCACCTAGCCTCCGCTACAACTTCAACATACGATCCGGTGGAGGTCAGGCTCGAAAGCACCCTGAAGCTCTCCTTGTCGCCGAACGAAGCCGTCTTGAATGAAAGTGACTTGGCGCCAATCGTCTCGTTTGGATCGGATATCTTTTCCTCAAAGCCGTCCAATGCCGATTCCGAAGCCCTGAGCCACGAACTGAAAATCTCATCCACTCCATAGACCTCGTCCATATCCGGTTCGGATTCGGATTCCACCATCATCCCCTTGGCAAGCCCTCCCACTTCAGGAAGAACTTCGCTCGAGCTCGTCAATTGGACGCTGCTGCCATATCCGCCATAGTCATAAGACCCGATGCTGAGTATGAACTGAGCCTCCTCATCGACGCCCTCGAAATCGAGCGAAAAGAGATCGCCGGATTCGATATTGACAGCTATTATGTCGCCGACTCCCATATCGGAGGGATCACTTCTTATCTCGCTTATCCCGGTTCCCCCGCCGTTCCCGCTGCTTAGCTCCGAGGAATAATCGGAACCAGACCCACAACCGGTAAGAACCGCCAACCCCGCCGCCGCCACCACCGAAGCCACCTTCCATCTCAGCTTTTTTCCCATGGCGTGCTCCTTTTTTTCCCAACCCACAACGGGAAAGAGCAAGGAGCGTGCCACTAAATTAAAAAACTAATTTTTTAAAAATACCCTTATATTACAATATATTAGAACTGAAGTACGGAATCGCAACCACATTACAGAAGGGTTATATTTAACCCATTTATCAAAAAGGCTGTCGATTGAACGGCAAAGATCAAATTATCTAATTGAAAAACAAAGGTAATATCGAATAGTCATTTTTTTGACCTATCTATCAATTTTACCCAATACTCATTTGAAAGCGCCTGTACTAGTGATAACAGCGAAATTAAGGGACCTTAAGGGCCGCCTTCTATCTATTATCAGGGGTGCTGCAGAATGGAACGCTACAACAGGCTAAACCCATGGCTGATGAAAAAATTCGGGTGCCGCGTCTACAAGGTCGCGCTCAAGAGCGGATTCGGATGCCCGAATAGGGACGGAAGCAAGGGAAATGACGGATGTATATTCTGCAATATGGAATCCTACAGGCCCGCGTCATCGATAGGAAAACCGGAGCTCCAATCCAGCATCTCTGAGCAGCTGGCTGAAGGGATCTCATATATGAGAAGGAGGCACGGAAACGCCAAAGGGATATCCTACTTCCAAAGCGCCTCCAACACCTACGGCGCGCCGGAGGATCTCCGCAGGATGCTTCGCGCCGCAATAGACCATCCGGATATCGTCGGGGCCGCAATATCGACTAGGCCGGACTGCATCTCCAAAGATCACCTCAAGGTCCTCAGGGAAATAAGCGAAAAAAAGTTTATCTGGGTTGAACTCGGATTGCAGTCCTCGCACGACTCCACGCTTGAAAAAATTCGCAGGGGCCACTCGGTCGCCGATTTTGCGTCCGCATGCGAGTCGCTCTCCGAAATCGGAATCCCGGTCTGCGCGCACGCGATACTCGGCCTACCCGGCGAAGATATCGGCATGATGAAAAAAACAGCTGAGTTTCTCAATGGAAAGTGCTGGGGGGTGAAGATTCACAACCTTCACGTCTTAAGAGATACTGCGCTTGAAAAAATGCATCGGGATGGGGACGTTTATATCCCAAGCCTTCGCGAATACGCAGACTGGGTCGTAGACTTTCTGGAACTCATCGACCCGGAGATGATAGTCCACAGGGTAAACGGACACAGCCCGAGGGAAATAACGGTGGCGCCTAGTTGGTCGGTGAACAAACTCGCCATCTTCAACGAAGTGGAAAAAAGGCTCTTAGAAAGGGATTCCTATCAAGGCAGGTTGTTCGGCACACGCAGATAGAACCTACATCCCGCCGCCGAGTCCGCGAGCCCTCTTCAAGGCATCTTCTATCTTCGGGCTCAGCGCATGCGCGGCATTGTATTCGATAAGCGCCTTCTTTTTATCGTTTTTTCGTTCATACATGCGCCCCAGCCAGTAGTGGGCCGAGGCACGCCAGTATTTGCTCTTCTCCGCGGCGATGAAGTCGCGCAGCTCCCGTTCACCCTCAGCTGAGATCTTATCGTCGCCGGAAATTACCATCGTCGCACCCAGAAAATATTTATATTTTATGATGCGCGGATCTATCTTGCCCATCTCGGAAAACTGCGCAATCGCATCGTCATATTTTCTCATGGCTACGTAGACCTTGCCGAGGAATCTTCTCAGGACGATATTTTCCGGGTATCTTTCCACGAACGACTTAAATATCATCGAGGCATTCGAATAATCCTTCTCCTCCATGTACATCATCCCGAGGTTTATCCCGGCCATCTCCTTTGTAAATCGGCCTCTTTCCGCGACCTCCTTGACGATGGCAATCCCCTCCGCCCTTCTATCCGGGAACATCTTTAAAAACCACAGGTCCTTGGTGAAAACGGAACGCCAGTACACGTACATCCCCAGACCGAAGTCGGCATCGATAAAAGATGGGTCGAGCTGTTTGGCATGCTTGAAAAGCTGCCTGGATTTATTTCCGGCGACGTATGCATCCCACCACCCCCCCTTGCGGGCCTTCAAAAAACCATCGAGCCCGAATAAAGCGCCCGATATGAAGAGCTCCCACGGCGTCGGCTGATATTTCTGCAAAACGATCCCGGCCCTGCGACGCCCCTCTTCGCTCGCGCGCGAAAATTCCTTTTCCAGACTCAGGTCCTCGTTTTCCAGCATCCTGACCTCATACACGGCCATCTCGCCGAAAGACCCGGATGGGGAATCCGGAAAATCTTTTTTGACGGCCTTGAAGAGCTTCAAGGCCTCGTCATATCTTCTGTGGAGTATCAGATCCTGCCCCTCGATCAGACGCGACTGCTCATCCCCCTTGGCCGCCTCCTTACCGAATGAAAAGGAGTGCAAACCGACGATCAGCGATAAAACCAGAAGCAAGGCATAGGCATTTTTTTTCTTCAAGCGGATCTCCTCGGAAAAGCAGGACGTACCGCTACTTTTTCCGCATGGATTTGTAAATAGACGGCAACATAGGGAAATAGGGGGTGAGCGGATCGTAAAATCCGATCGTAATCCTTTGACAGATCGTCGGACGCGGCGTATAATCCCGCTCAAATAATCATTATTTCTAAATAGTTAGCCAACTTTTGGGATGCCTCCAGATGAGAAGAAGCGCCGAAGCACAAAGCACGAATTTCAAGAGGGACATACTGGCCACAGTTTTTATCGCCTGCGGTGTATTTCTATCCATATGCCTGCTGTCATACAACCCGACCGATCCGGCCCTAAACGCCGCCTCCAACCTGGAAGGCGTGGGCAATCTGGGGGGAATCGTAGGGGCGTACCTATCGGACATACTCTTCACCGTGTTCGGAATAAGCGCTTACTTGGCTGCGGCGCTCTGCTTCCTGATGGCGGGACTTCAGATAACAGGGGTCTCCCCAAATCTGCGCATCAGAGGAATTCTCGCCTACCTAGGCGCGGTAGTTTTCGCGTCCACGTTGATACACCTCCAGTTCAACACGGTGGAGATTCGAGGCCACAGCATCCCCGGCGGAGGGATAATTGGCGGGCTTATCGGCGGAATACTCGTCAAGTTCATGAACCGCCCCGGGGCCTACATCATATCGATAGCCTCCTTCGTTCTATGTTTCATGATCGCGACCAAACTTTCTATATTCACGATAGCGAAGGGGGCGAGATATCTCTTTACGGTGGGGATTGTAAAAGCGGTCAGATTCAGCATAGCTGCAGCGATTTCCATCGGAACGCTGTCAGGCAAAATCGCGACCAGGGCATGGATATTTCTAAGAGCGCAGTTCAAATCCATTTTCTCCGGAGGCTCCAAAGAGAAAAGGAAAGATCCTGAGATACATATAAGCGAAATAGCCAAAAAGGAAGAGAAGCTCTCTTCGTCAAAAAAATCCGGCGATATCGTGACCCTCGCTCCTATTCGAGCTTCCGCATTATCATCCGTACAGGCAGATCCGGCCTCTCCTTCGAGTAAAGCAACGACGCCTGAGACAGCGCACCAGCAATCCCCAGCGACTGAACCCAGAATACTTCAGCGCGCAGACACAAAAATAAAGAGGGCTTCGGAGGAACAGCTCAAGTTCCGCAAGATGGATTTTTCAGGATACGAGCCGCCGCCGGTTTCACTTCTCGACGCGGAGGAAAGAAAGAAGATCGATGTCGATGAGGAGAGCCTCAAAAAGAATTCTCTGCTGCTCGAAAGAAAACTCAAGGACTTCGATGTCGAGGGACGCGTCATCGCGATACATCCAGGGCCCGTCATCACGATGTATGAATTCGAGCCGGCGGCTGGCACCAAGCTAAACAAGATAGTCAATTTGCAGGATGACCTCTCGCTCGCACTGTCCGGCAGGAGCGTGCGAATAATTCCACACCTCCCCGGCAAGGCGGCCGTGGGAATAGAGGTGCCAAACGGCGAGAGAGAGATCGTCTGGCTGCGCGATATAATATCATCGAGCCAGTTCGCAAAAATACAGACGAAGCTCCCGCTCGTTCTCGGCTCCAGCACAGCCGGGCACCCTACGATAGTCGATCTCACAAAGATGCCGCATCTGCTAATCGCCGGAGCGACTGGCTCCGGAAAGAGCGTGGCGATAAACACTATCATCGTGAGCGTGCTTTATCGCTCTTCGCCGGACGATGTGAAGTTCATAATGGTCGATCCCAAAATGCTGGAGCTCTCCGTCTACGACGGAATTCCGCATCTCCTTTTGCCTGTCGTCACAAAGCCGAAGCCGGCCGTGCAGGCGATGCGCTGGGCGATCAGGGAGATGGAGCGGCGCTACAGGCTGATGGCTGACACAGGAACGCGAAATATACTCGGCTACAACGAAAAGATCCTCAAGGGGCAGATCGACCTCGTCACACAGGAGAAAGCTGCGGAGATGATCGAAGCCGACAAAGAGGCCGTGGCTCACACAGGAAAGCTCCCCTACATAGTCATAGTCATCGACGAGCTGGCCGACCTCATGATGACCTCCACGCAGGACATGGAAGACGCGATAACGAGGCTCGCACAGATGGCGCGAGCCGCCGGAATACATCTCATACTCGCCACGCAAAGACCCAGCGTCGACGTCATAACTGGGCTGATCAAGGCTAACTTCCCGGCTCGAATCGCGTTCAAGGTGACATCACGCCATGATTCGAGGACCATCCTCGACGGCATCGGAGCCGAGACCCTCCTCGGAATGGGAGATATGTTATTCATGACACCTCAGGGCGGCAACCTGATCCGCATCCACGGTTCCTACGTCACCGACTCCGACATCACGCGCGTCGTCGGTCATGTAAAATCTCAGGGCGAACCCATCTATGACGAGACGATCCTGAAGGAGCCCGAACTCCCGCCGGATGCCGACGAATTCGCGGAGGATAACGACGAGCTCTACGACAAGGCGCTTAGCATCGTAAACGAAACGCGGCAGGCGTCGATATCCATGGTTCAGAGAAGGCTTCGCATAGGCTACAATCGCGCCGCCCGCATGATCGAGAGAATGGAAGCCGAAGGGGTCGTCGGCCCCGCAGATGGTAGCAAACCGCGCCAGGTTCTCAGCGGAAACATCGAAGGTTAAAATATGAAAAAAATTTTTTTTGCATCGGTGGCCGCGGCGCTCGCCGCAGTTTGGGTTCAGACATCCGTGGCCGCCGACCTTAAATCGGAAATATCCAAAATCGAATCGGCCAACGGTTCATGGAACGATATCAGCGCCGACTTCGAACAGAAGACCTTCATAGCCCTGCTTGGGAAAAGCGTCGCTAAGAAGGGCTTGATGCATCTCAAAAAAGGCGGCAAGTTCAGAATCGAATACAAGGGGGACGATCCCAAGGTCTACCTCTGCGATGGGAGCACGATCTGGATATTCGTCCCGGGAGACGCTTCGAGCCTGCAGACCTATGCGGTAGGCGACAAGAGCATTCCTAAGGAAGCCCTGTCATTTCTCTCCGGCTTCGGGGCAATAAGCAAAGAATTTAAAGTCGACGAAAGCGCGTCATTCCCAAAGAAAAAGAATGGAGAGATCGCGCTGGCGCTGGAACCAAAAAAGAAGAGCGCGCACTACAGGTCACTGGAGGCTCTATTTTCCAAGGATGGAATAATCCGTGAGATGATAGTACACAACGAGTCAGGGAACAGAAGCCACTACATACTCGCATCGATAAAGATGAATCTGAATCCCCCCGACGACGACTTTACGCTCTCATCCGGCAAGGCCACTCCTGACACGCTTCCGCAATAACACCCCACTCTCTGGAGCCCCACTCCGACAGTTGCCATTCACTAGTTACGAGTCACCAGTTACGGATTTTCCGACCATCGAACTATCGAACTATTGAACTATCGCACCATTGAACTATTCAAAAAAAAGGCCCCGCCATTCTTTCGAATAGCGGGGCCATATGGCAACGAAGATGTGCAGGATCTGTAAGCCGAGTTCTGTCAGGCGTGCGGCGTGTGTATGGCCGCAAACCCAACGATCATTCATCTGGGATCGCCGTTGCCGGCGACCTCTAGCAACCTACCCGCCGGGTTAGCTTTTAGGCACGGCGCGGAACACGCCGCCGCAGATCATCTTTCGATGAGCGGCACCCGACTTATTTGGTCTTGCTCCCCAAGGGGTTTTCCATGCCGCCGACGTCGCCGCCGACGCGGTGAGCTCTTACCTCGCCTTTTCACCCTTGCCACCGGTTGCAAGCAACCGAGGCGGTCTGTTTTCTGTGGCACTGTCCGTTCCCGTCATCCTCGTAAAATGGCCGGGACCTGGGCGTTACCCAGCTTGGCTTCCTGTGGAGCTCGGACTTTCCTCCCTCGGCACGCAAGGCGCCGAGAGCGATCGTTCGATCCTGCACCATCATTTCAAAGAACGTAATTTATGAAAAACATCTCATTAAAAAAACGCCAGTCACGATTCACGGCAGTTAATGGATCCCCGCCAAAACCATGCGGGGATGACAACCTCACTCGCCGTCATTGCGAGCGTCAAGCGAAGCAATCCCGTTCCTACAGTTCATCTTAATCCTTAATCCTTAATTCTTAATTCTTAATCCTTATTTCGCCCTAAACTATCTGTCCATCAATAGCCAGATTTGCGAGCTTGTCCGCAGCCTTATTCCTCTCGCGCATCACATGATTTATATTGAACGAGCCAAACTCCTTCGAAAGTTTAATCGCCTCCTGAAAAAGCGGGCGCAGCCCTTCATTTTTCACCTTGTACTCGCCAAGTATCTGCCGAACCATCAGTTCGGAATCGCAAAAGACTGAGACGCGTTCTAATTTTAAACGCAAAGCCTCTTTGAGGGAGAGCAGTAGCGCGTGATACTCGGCCTGGTTGTTGGTCATCTCTCCCAAATAGCGACAGACGCTGCCAAGCTCTTTCCCATCGCCATCTAATATGACGCCTCCGGCTCCTGCAGGCCCAGGGTTTCCACGCGCAGCGCCATCGGTAAAAATTCTGGCTTCAGACATAACCCACCATGATGAAAGTTGTTAAGATTGGAATCAGCCGCGGATAAAACCGAAAGCGTCGAGCAAGGCGCGTTCTTCTCTGGAGGAAAGCGCGGAGACTATCTTTCTCGCCTTCGGGGTTAGGCCGGCTTCCTTCAGCATCGATGAAACCGAGGTGTCGCGCTCCCCTTGTTCTTCGCGCGCAAGCGCCATCGCCAGTTCGCGCACAGCCTGCTTGGCATCGTCGACGGAGATGGAGCCCTTGAGATCTCTTTCCACGCAGGGAAAGCTCTCATTTTCAGCCAGAAACAAAAGAAGCTCAACTAGCGTCTCTTTCGGCAATGCGGTTATCTTTATCATTCCCCCTCCGGGAGCTTCTGTTCATCCGAGGAAACTGCACCCTCGACGTTTTCTTTTTCCAAGTATACCAAACGCTGGCAATTAGGACAAATCTTTAACTCACTTCTTCTCAGCATCTCGTTTAACATCTGCGGCGGAATTTTCCTTAAACATCCGCGGCAGGCGCCATCCTCTATTTTCACGACGACATCGACATAGCGCTTGCCTACGAATTCGTATTTGCGCCTGATGTCCCTGTCTAGCATGGCGATGAGTTCTGGGCGCCTCTTCTCGCCATCGGCCATCTGCGCCTTTATTTCAGCGGTCTGGCTTTCCACTTCCTGCCGGGCCTTGTTGAAGGCTGCTTCCTTATCGGTGAACGCAGTTTTTAGTTGCTCACTTTTTTGCTTTAGCTGCTCTATTTTTTCCATCGCCTGAAGCACTCGGTCTTCACGTTCGCGATTTATCTTTTTCCCCTCGGAGATTTCCTTGATCGCGGCCTGATATTCCTTGTTCGTCTTTATCGCATAGAGCCTGGCTTCGCGCTCGCGAAGTTTGTCGGTAGACTCCGCGACATTCTGCTCGTCCTGCCTTTTCTGCGATTCGATTGAGGTAAGCTCTGAATCGACGGCCTCAAATTCTGCCTTGGCCTGGTTGTAGGCCTCTTCGATCTCTTTTATCTGTTCCGGAAATTGTTCTATCACGCGGCGAAATTTATGCAGGGTTGAATCTATGGACTGTAGTTCGCAAAGGACGGCTAGCTGCTCTTGATAGTCGATGGGCATCGAAATCTCCGGAATGTCAAATAGTTAGCAAAATTGACCCCGCTCTTTACGTCTTCTAAAGGGGGATGTCAATGGGATTGGGGGCCCTCTAGCCACCTACAGCCGACCTACCCTACAGAACGCCGAATCATAAACTCCACATCCTCATTAGCCCCTTTCCAGCTGATATCGATATCCGGATGATTCTCGGCAAAAACCCTAAAAACCTCATCCACAAAGCCCTGCCCGACGGTTCGCACCCCTGTGAAATCCAGCTCTATCCTGCGGAAGCTTTCCATGGAATGCAGGAGGCGCTTGGCCTGAGACCTTGAAATATAGCTGTCGCCGGAATCAAAAAGCCTGACGCTGATACTGCTTTTGTCGAAGGTAAAATCCTCCCCGGTGTACTTTCTGAAGACATCGGCAAGCTTCCTCGACGATGGAAGATCCAGCTCGAAATAGACCGAAGTCCCCTTTTTCTTCCGCGCCCCCTCTACAAAGAGATCGTCAATACGACCATCCACTATAAGGCGCTTGCCGTTGCTCGAAAGAACGAATCTGTCAACGGCCCTGGAGGTAAAAAATATTCCCTCTCCCGAATGTCTATCTGGCGCGGTGGTCTGCTTGCCTTTGAGCAGTTCCCCTACCGCATCCATAATTCCGGGGAGACCTTTCTTCGCACGGATATTCTCGAATGCGCCGATGCCTCTGTCATTGATCTCGACACAGACCCCCAGCTCGCCAATTCGCATAACGACATCTATGAATTTGCTTCCGGAATGATCAATGGCGTTATTTAACATCTCGGTGAAGGCATAGCGAAGGATGTCGAGCTCATCCTGCGCAAGATTTTTCAGGGGCGATTCTTTTAAGGCCTCCTCGAACGCGGAGTCTTCAAGCAGCCCCAACGCCTTGAATCTTTTCTTGAATTCAACCTGCTTCCCTGAAAACTCATCGATCCGCTTCGGATCATTTAGCAGGTAAAAGCTATTTTGCCTGCTCCCGCCGCGCCTTATTATTTTCCCCTCGCGCATTAAATCTTTCAGATGCCTGGCGATGGCCTGGCGGCTTATGCCGAGCTTAGAAACGAGATCGGAGTTTCGCAAAACCCCTTTTTTGGCGATCATCTTCAATATGGCGTCTTTATTTTTGATCATGACAACATAATGACAACACAATTTTTGAATCATGTCAACATATTGTCAACATAAAATTTGAATCATGTAAACATGCCTCTATGCAACCTGCTTGTAGCGCTCCACGGCGGCTGATTTCGCGTTAAATTTGAAATGGTTATAAAATTATTGATCTTTTTTTCCAAATTGTGTTAGAAGGCGCAACTTCTTGCGGGACGATCGATCTTTAAAATTTAGATTTTGCGTATCGGTTTTCCTCCATTTTCCATTTTCTCATGCCATTTTCTAAATTTGCGGCACTGGAAAATAGAG